>JADJFV010000037.1 GCA_016708435.1 Leptospiraceae bacterium
CTTCGTGCTCTTAAGATAGATATCGATCATTTCTTTGAGCTTTCCATGAAGCTACCTTCTAAGATTTCTAAAAAAGTAAAACTCTCTCGCACTGCTGGAATTAAGACGATTCAATTTTTCGGACTGACTAAAAGTGATTTACTCTCTGAAATTTATTCTAGCGAAAAAATTGAGAATTACCTGGATTAAGTATGCACTACTTCGATTACAATGCAACGACTCCTCTTCATCCCGAAATAAAAAAACATATTCCAGAATGGATGGAGCTTTATGCGAATCCTTCCGCAATGCACAGTGCTGGACGTCAGGCGCGAGAGAGATTGGAATCAGCTAGAACCAATATACTTAAAAACTTAGGACTTGAAATTTATAAATTAGCTTTTACTTCCACAGGAACAGAGGCAAATTTTCTTGCACTTAACTTTCTTTTTCAAGATGAGCCAGAAGAGGATACGCAGGTGTTACTCTCTGCAATCGAGCATCCAAGTATTTACAATTTAAAATCGCAACTTTCTGAGCGTGGGTATAGAGTAAGATGGATTCCTGTAGACAAATATGGATTAGTCGATGTTGATTTCATTGATGACAATTGCAATGACGAGACAGTCTTAGTTGCCGTCATGCTTGCTAATAATGAAACAGGAGTCATTCAACCCCTCAAAGAAATTCGTGAGATTACAGATCAGTATGGTGTCTATTTACACTGTGATGCAATTCAATCTCCTGGTAAGATGAAATCAATATTTGCGGAAATTGATGCCGATTCGTATTCGTTTTCTTCGCATAAAGTCTATGGAATGAAAGGAGTCTCAGCAGTGGCATATCGTAGTAAGCCGGTCCCTGTATTCAAAGGAGGAGATCAGGAGAAGGGAATTCGTCCCGGCACAGAGAATCTTCCCGGTATCCTTTCTTTTGATAAAGCAATTTCTGAAATTGCAACGAATGAGAAGAAGTATCTAGACTTACAAATGAAAAATAGAACTCTTTTGGAGACTAAACTTAAAGCGATAGGCGGAATTGTTGTCGGTGAGAAGGTGGAGCGACTTGTAAATACTAGCTGTGTTACTCTTTCTATTTCAAACGAAAAGCTTTTGATTGAGTTAGATAAACGCGGCTTTGGTGTATCGCGTGGATCTGCTTGTCATGCAGGAGCTTGGGAGCCTAGTCATGTTCTTACTGCAATGGGTCTTACAAAAGATATCGCCAACCAAACCATTCGCATATCTACGGGGATATTAACTACTCCCAAAGAAGTGGATAATCTTTGTTTGGCGATAGAAGAAATACTTAAGAAGTAGCCTTACTTTACAAATCGTATCAGCATATGCGCATAATTTGGTTTAACCGGATTGGTTACTCCTCCGATGTCTCCGTTTGAAGTTCCGGATAGATAAAGTGTATTGTTTGTATCAAAGGCAATTCCTGTTCCATAAGTAGTAGAGCCTGCTGAGCCTATTAATTTTACCCATTGGAGAGTTCCACTGGAATTATACTTTGCTACAAATAGGTCAATTACCCCGTTTAAAGTCTGACCACTTAGGTTTCCATTTGTCTCACCTGTAATATAATAAAAGTCATCGGGTGAGCGGGTAATGGCATACGCCTTTGTCTCGGTTGTTCCTCCAGGAGATAATTGTCTTTTCCATGCTACTGTTCCGTCGAAGTTAAACTTGGCAATGAAGGCATCATGATAGTCTCCTGCTGCGGATATTTTTGTTAATCCGTCAAGATTACTTGCACTCTGTCCTGTTACGTAGATATTACCGGAAGGATCTGAAGTCAGTCCATGGGGAAAATTGTAACCAGTAGTAGGAGAAGAGGCTAATGCATAACAATTTTGAAAAACCATACTGCTATTGAATTTATAGAGGACAATTGTTCTCTGCCCAAGGGCTGTAGCACAACGAGCGCCTGTTGATTGAGAAACACCTGCAACCCAAATATTACCTGATACATCCACAGTAGTTGCAGAACCACCTATATGATTACCCCCTCCTATCGATCCAGCCAGTGAAGTTTGTAACCATGTTCCATTTGTGTTATACTTAATCAAGGTCATCGCGCTATCTGATCCACCCGTATTCGTTATAAGATCCAAATCTCCTTTTACTCTACCTGATGCATATACATTTCCGCTAGCGTCAGCCGAAATACCAGCAACTTCTAATTCGCTACCACCGTTTTTTACGACTGTCCATTGTTTATTTCCATTGCTATCAATTTTTGTAATTCCTAAGGATCCATCACCGCCCGTGACAGATTGACCATCATACGTGCCTCCAGCAGAACCCCATGTATTTCCAGCGATGAACACGTTTGCGTTGGAATCAATCGTTAGACCCTTTTGCCAAAAACCTCCGGTTGAAAGTGGAATGACTCTAGTCCAAAGTCGCTTCCCGTCTAAATCATATTTTGTAGCAAAAGAAGTAGAAATGCCCGGATAAGGATTAGGCTCACCGTCTAACGCACCAGCAGTAGAACCTCCTGCATAAAGGCTATTCGTCGCTGTATGAAAAAATAAACTTCCGTATCCAGAAGCATATCCATTGGCTGTATCGCGACCACTCACTCCATTTAAAACAGTCCAGACATTTTCTCCAGTGCCTAGAATCTGGAGGCTTAAATTAAAATCAATCTTTCCGCCTGAGTTTTGTGCCGTAATCGTATAGGCTGTTAAAGGAAATCCTCCGTTCAAATAAATAGCACTACTCGGAGTTCCCGTAATAGAGCCGGTCGATGCGTCAAACGTCAGTCCTGTTGGTAGAGTCGGAGTAATTGTCCAGGAGTCTACTACACCCGAGACACTTGGGGTAAAATTTACAGCGTTGCCCGGAATTAATTTAAAAGAAGAAGAGGCTCCATAGGATACGCTGGCAGGCGCATTAGGAGGTGTAACCGCAGTAGAAGTAGTCGTTGGAGTAGTCGGAGACACTATAGGAGAAGAGGGATTAGCCTCTAGAGAAGCAAGTTTTCCACTTCCTGCAAAAATAACTTGCCGTAGAACTAGACTTAGACGTTACATCGAACGGAGATTTTTTGGCTTTTAGACAGTTTGTAAATAGAACCGAAAGTATAATTAATAATTTAAATTGCATAGAGCCACCTTCTTAATAAAACTACTACAGTCTATGCATGTAAATTTATTTTCAACTCATTTTCTTTTATAACTCTTTTACATTATTAATTGTATTCTCTATTCTTTCTCCTTTATTCTTTTGAATAAAAGTTTCAAATCTATTGATAGTGTTTAAAAGAACTTGGTCAATTAGTCTGATGACATGAATTCTGGCTTCCGGCGGCATTTCATGGTAAGCCTCTACTTGGGAGACTCCTTTGATTTTACTTTCAAATCTATCTACTTTGATTTTTATCTCAGAAAAGTTACCAGGCTCGAATGTCAATATACGGATAATCGAATTCAAATCATTCTTTAGATTTCGCTTGTTTGAAATGATTTTAATTTCTTTAACCTTGCCATTCTGAAAAGAAAATTCCAATTGGCGAGAAGATACAATTTGTAGACGAGAATCCGCAGCGATTACTGGCGATTCATCGTTGATAATGACAGTGTTTTGAATGCTCTTGTTTAATTCACTGATCTTTATCTGCAATTTTTCGATCAATACAATTTTGGCTAAAATTTCTTTCTCATGATTGGAGATACTTGTCTGTAAGCCGGTCGCATAGGCTCCCGTGTTGTATGCATCATCCGAGGCTAATTCGGGATGTGGTTTTTTTTCGCTGGTAGAGTTACATTTGTTTGTGCAAATACCAAAACCGGAATAGAGAAAAATAAAGTGCATAAGAAAATTTTCATGAAATAACTCCTTTTTTTATCATTGCTGATAATGTAGATATTATCGTTATGTCACAGACTTTTGGTCAAGGGAAAAAAAGGTTCTGGTTTATGAATAAATTCTTTCTTTGCTTGCGGTTTATTTTACGTTTTTGTTCTCTTTCCTCTGGCAGATGTCCGTTACTTTGCAAACTAAAGAAGAATTCTCTTTTGATTGATATCTCTTTTTATGATTGTAATATATTAATTGATAAAATGCAATGCTTCTTACGTTATCAATTACAATTTAATGGATAGCTCTTCTGTCCAAGAATGCAGATAATGATTTAACTTCATTATCTGCATATAACTATTATTGTCAGCAAATACTGTTGCTTCTAAAATGCGGTAATTTCATATTATCCGTTTCACTGAAAAAAGGTGTTAGGTTTACTCGCTATGCATTTGCATTTCTCTAGTCCAATTTTTAAAATGTTTGCAGATTTAAGAAACACGTTTGACCAATTTTTCCTTCTTCTAAATTTTATCCGTTGAAAAATCTTTAACTTAGATTCTTTCATTTGACCTTAATGGAAATAAATTTACTTTATACAGATTCACCGAATGAAACACTGGCTCAAATTATTTCTTTGTTTTGTGTATTCTTTTACTCTATCCATTTTTCTCAGACAAGAAATTCTGATAAACTTTTCACACCTAAAGAGGAATTGAATAGAGAAATTGAAGAACTTAAAGCAAGAAAAGAAAAGACTAGAAGAGGAAATTCGAAATCTAGATAAGGCAAAGGAAAAGAATTTACTTCAAAAAGAATCTACTTCTTCAAATAAGGAGCAAAACACACATATAAGGAAGAAGATTTCTTTAAATTGAAAGACAACATTGTAATCACAGCTTCTAGTGAAAGTTCTAGAAAGTTTCAGGTTCTGGCTTCCGTCTATAAATTACAGATAAACAAATTAAAAGTGGAGAGGATACAGAACATTAGTCGATGCACTCCATGATGCCCGGCTTTGATTTTCAACATACTTATGGCGTTTACCCTGAACCTGTTCGCATCAGCGCGGATTAGTTGGAGAGAATAACCGAACCTTGGTCTATGTAGATGGGGTTCTGATAATAATATTAATGAAAATGCAGTGCTAGTACTATTCATTTCTCGCTGAATAACGTCGCTAGAATTGAAATTACGCTCTTTGGGTCCAGCTTTCTGCTCTTTACGGTGCCAACAAGCTAATGGAATTATCAATATCATCACTAAAGATGGAAAGATTCCCATCCAGGAAATCACGTTGATTTCACTTATGGAGGGTGGGAAAAAATTTAGCAAAATCTGGGATACTCCAATAGCTTTTCTGCTAGAGGCATTCTAGGTGTAAACGCAAGTTTTATACAATAATATGTGGTGGTGGATATTATTATAAAACTGATGGACCTAATTTTTCTAATACAGGAAGACTTGATATTCCAGATTCGAAAATAGAGCCAATCAAAATGATATAAATTATTTTACAGAAACAAAGGCTTGTGTGGAAGCTTGTAACCAGAATGCAAAATGCATTGGCAATTGGTGGTCCCCTACTTACACAATTCGGTTAGTGATACTTATAATCTAACAAAGTTTGAGGAAGGTGGATTTCGTTTTCAAACAGTGAATTGGCAATACCAGCA